>NZ_CP170552.1:5315000-5322032 GCF_042696965.1 Hydrogenophaga sp. UC242_53
TCTTGATCGAAGTCCCAGTAAACGGCGGCCGTAACTATAACGGTCCTAAGGTAGCGAAATTCCTTGTCGGGTAAGTTCCGACCTGCACGAATGGCGTAACGATGGCCACACTGTCTCCTCCTGAGACTCAGCGAAGTTGAAATGTTTGTGATGATGCAATCTCCCCGCGGAAAGACGGAAAGACCCCATGAACCTTTACTGTAGCTTTGTATTGGACTTTGAACAGATCTGTGTAGGATAGGTGGGAGGCTTTGAAGCAGGGTCGCTAGATCTTGTGGAGCCAACGTTGAAATACCACCCTGGTGTGTTTGAGGTTCTAACCTAGGTCCATTATCTGGATCGGGGACAGTGCATGGTAGGCAGTTTGACTGGGGCGGTCTCCTCCCAAAGTGTAACGGAGGAGTTCGAAGGTACGCTAGGTACGGTCGGACATCGTGCTAATAGTGCAATGGCATAAGCGTGCTTAACTGCGAGACTGACAAGTCGAGCAGATGCGAAAGCAGGACATAGTGATCCGGTGGTTCTGTATGGAAGGGCCATCGCTCAACGGATAAAAGGTACTCTGGGGATAACAGGCTGATACCGCCCAAGAGTTCATATCGACGGCGGTGTTTGGCACCTCGATGTCGGCTCATCTCATCCTGGGGCTGTAGCCGGTCCCAAGGGTATGGCTGTTCGCCATTTAAAGAGGTACGTGAGCTGGGTTTAAAACGTCGTGAGACAGTTTGGTCCCTATCTTCCGTGGGCGCTGCAGATTTGAGGAAGCCTGCTCCTAGTACGAGAGGACCGGAGTGGACGCACCTCTGGTGTACCGGTTGTCACGCCAGTGGCATTGCCGGGTAGCTAAGTGCGGAAGAGATAACCGCTGAAAGCATCTAAGCGGGAAACTCGTTCCAAGATGAGATCTGCCGGGGCCTTGAGCCCCCTAAAGAGTCGTTCAAGACCAGGACGTTGATAGGTCAGGTGTGGAAGCGCAGTAATGCGTTAAGCTAACTGATACTAATTGCTCGTGCGGCTTGACCCTATAACTTTGATGAAAATCATCAGAGTCAAATGTCATCCGACTGAAAAGTCATGTTATGCCCGAAGGCTCAGCAATGAGTCCATCGTTGGCTGCAATCAAAATAGCTGATTCGAAGCTCTATGAATTCGTTCAGGTTGTGCGTGTGCGCAGCCCGAACAACAAGTTATGCCTGACGACCATAGCGAGGTGGTCCCACTCCTTCCCATCCCGAACAGGACAGTGAAACGCCTTTGCGCCGATGATAGTGCGGGTTCCCGTGTGAAAGTAGGTCATCGTCAGGCTCTTACCCAGCCCCCAAACCCCCTCGTGTCTTCGACACCTGGGGGTTTGGGCATTTATAAGTGTAAGGGTATGGTTTTCGGTTGAAGAGATTTTCAAGTCTCTTGCAAAACGACCAAAAACTGTGTCATAATACGAGGCTCAGCTGATCGCAGCTAAGCAAGCAGACGAAGGTGGTGAGAGCCGCTGGGTTTGCGAGGATCATTAAAAACATACAGCCGATAAGCGTGGGCGTTTGAAGGCGATTGCGAAAACGGGCTCGAAAGAGTCCAAGTCGCAAGACTTTAAACGCTCATGAGAATAGAAGTGAAGTTCACTTCAATTCCGTTTTTATGAGTAATTTCAAGATCGAACTAAAGAGTTTGATCCTGGCTCAGATTGAACGCTGGCGGCATGCTTTACACATGCAAGTCGAACGGTAACAGGCCGCAAGGTGCTGACGAGTGGCGAACGGGTGAGTAATGCATCGGAACGTGCCCAGTCGTGGGGGATAACGCAGCGAAAGCTGCGCTAATACCGCATACGATCTATGGATGAAAGCGGGGGACCGTAAGGCCTCGCGCGATTGGAGCGGCCGATGTCAGATTAGGTAGTTGGTGGGGTAAAGGCTCACCAAGCCGACGATCTGTAGCTGGTCTGAGAGGACGACCAGCCACACTGGGACTGAGACACGGCCCAGACTCCTACGGGAGGCAGCAGTGGGGAATTTTGGACAATGGGCGCAAGCCTGATCCAGCAATGCCGCGTGCAGGAAGAAGGCCTTCGGGTTGTAAACTGCTTTTGTACGGAACGAAAAGGCTCTGGTTAATACCTGGGGCACATGACGGTACCGTAAGAATAAGCACCGGCTAACTACGTGCCAGCAGCCGCGGTAATACGTAGGGTGCAAGCGTTAATCGGAATTACTGGGCGTAAAGCGTGCGCAGGCGGTTTTGTAAGACAGGCGTGAAATCCCCGGGCTCAACCTGGGAATTGCGCTTGTGACTGCAAGGCTGGAGTGCGGCAGAGGGGGATGGAATTCCGCGTGTAGCAGTGAAATGCGTAGATATGCGGAGGAACACCGATGGCGAAGGCAATCCCCTGGGCCTGCACTGACGCTCATGCACGAAAGCGTGGGGAGCAAACAGGATTAGATACCCTGGTAGTCCACGCCCTAAACGATGTCAACTGGTTGTTGGGTCTCTTCTGACTCAGTAACGAAGCTAACGCGTGAAGTTGACCGCCTGGGGAGTACGGCCGCAAGGTTGAAACTCAAAGGAATTGACGGGGACCCGCACAAGCGGTGGATGATGTGGTTTAATTCGATGCAACGCGAAAAACCTTACCCACCTTTGACATGTACGGAATTTGCCAGAGATGGCTTAGTGCTCGAAAGAGAGCCGTAACACAGGTGCTGCATGGCTGTCGTCAGCTCGTGTCGTGAGATGTTGGGTTAAGTCCCGCAACGAGCGCAACCCTTGTCATTAGTTGCTACGAAAGGGCACTCTAATGAGACTGCCGGTGACAAACCGGAGGAAGGTGGGGATGACGTCAAGTCCTCATGGCCCTTATAGGTGGGGCTACACACGTCATACAATGGCTGGTACAAAGGGTTGCCAACCCGCGAGGGGGAGCTAATCCCATAAAGCCAGTCGTAGTCCGGATCGCAGTCTGCAACTCGACTGCGTGAAGTCGGAATCGCTAGTAATCGTGGATCAGCATGTCACGGTGAATACGTTCCCGGGTCTTGTACACACCGCCCGTCACACCATGGGAGCGGGTCTCGCCAGAAGTAGTTAGCCTAACCGCAAGGAGGGCGATTACCACGGCGGGGTTCGTGACTGGGGTGAAGTCGTAACAAGGTAGCCGTATCGGAAGGTGCGGCTGGATCACCTCCTTTCTGGAAAAAGAGCAATCAAGCTCAAACGCTCACACTTATCGGTTGTTGGAAGGACGTCGCCAGCGATTCGGGCTTAGGCCTGGAGAGATCAAGCGACCGGCTTGGGTCTGTAGCTCAGTTGGTTAGAGCACCGTCTTGATAAGGCGGGGGTCGTTGGTTCGAGACCAACCAGACCCACCATCCCCTCCAATGAGCGCAAGTTATCCTGGGGGATTAGCTCAGCTGGGAGAGCACCTGCTTTGCAAGCAGGGGGTCGTCGGTTCGATCCCGTCATCCTCCACCAAAACAACGTTGCTCCGGTGACGTTCTTGTCTGATAAATCTACATCAAAGCATCTTGGCCAGTCTGGTTGAGGATGTTTTAATGTTGATTGATATCCATCGATTGACAGGCGATCGCAAGATCGCCACGGCTGTTCTTTAAAAATTCATAGAGTCGAATCAGCGTTGCTGATGGAAAGCACATATTCGTAAAGGTTTCATGTGCACCGTGCCATCAGCAACATTTTTTGATTGCGTCAACGAATATTCAATTTGATCGAAAGATGCGAATTGAAACGGCATAACGCGTCAGGTGAAAGACCTGACAGACATTTGCTTGATGTGATTTTGTATCTTGTTGGGTTGCGAGACCTGGTGAGATGTCAAAGTTATAGGGTCAAGTGAATAAGAGCACGTGGTGGATGCCTTGGCGATGATAGGCGACGAAGGACGTGATAGCCTGCGATAAGCTTCGGGGAGCTGGCAAATTAGCTTTGATCCGGAGATTTCCGAATGGGGAAACCCACCTAGCAGTAGGTATCGCATGATGAATACATAGTCATGCGAGGCGAACCGGGTGAACTGAAACATCTCAGTAGCTCGAGGAAAAGACATCAACCGAGATTCCGAAAGTAGTGGCGAGCGAAATCGGAAGAGCCTGTTAGTGATAGCACAAGACTTAACGGAACGCTTTGGAAAGGGCGGCCATAGCGGGTGATAGCCCCGTACGTGAAAAGACCTGTGTGGTACTGAGCTAACGACAAGTAGGGCGGGACACGAGAAATCCTGTCTGAATATGGGGGGACCATCCTCCAAGGCTAAATACTCATCATCGACCGATAGTGAACAAGTACCGTGAGGGAAAGGCGAAAAGAACCCCGGGAGGGGAGTGAAATAGATCCTGAAACCGCGTGCTTACAAAAAGTAGGAGCCTCGAAAGGGGTGACTGCGTACCTTTTGTATAATGGGTCAGCGACTTACATTCAGTGGCAAGGTTAACCGAATAGGGAAGCCGTAGAGAAATCGAGTCCGAATAGGGCGATTCAGTCGCTGGGTGTAGACCCGAAACCAAGTGATCTATCCATGGCCAGGATGAAGGTGCCGTAACAGGTACTGGAGGTCCGAACCGACTAGTGTTGCAAAACTAGCGGATGAGCTGTGGATAGGGGTGAAAGGCTAAACAAACTTGGAAATAGCTGGTTCTCTCCGAAAACTATTTAGGTAGTGCCTCAAGTATTACCGTCGGGGGTAGAGCACTGTTTTGGCTAGGGGGTCATGGCGACTTACCAAACCAAGGCAAACTCCGAATACCGATGAGTACAGCTTGGGAGACAGAGCACCGGGTGCTAACGTCCGGACTCAAGAGGGAAACAACCCAGACCGCCAGCTAAGGTCCCTAAAATTGGCTAAGTGGGAAACGAAGTGGGAAGGCTAAAACAGTCAGGATGTTGGCTTAGAAGCAGCCATCATTTAAAGAAAGCGTAATAGCTCACTGATCGAGTCGTCCTGCGCGGAAGATGTAACGGGGCTAAGCCAGTTACCGAAGCTGCGGATTTGCAATTTATTGCAAGTGGTAGGAGAGCGTTCTGTAAGCCTGTGAAGGTGTCTTGTAAAGGATGCTGGAGGTATCAGAAGTGCGAATGCTGACATGAGTAGCGTTAAAGGGGGTGAAAAGCCCCCTCGCCGTAAGCGCAAGGTTTCCTACGCAACGTTCATCGGCGTAGGGTGAGTCGGCCCCTAAGGCGAGGCAGAGATGCGTAGCTGATGGGAAACAGGTCAATATTCCTGTACCGATTACAAGTGCGATGTGGGGACGGATCTTAATAGGTTATCCGGCGGTTGGATGTGCCGGTTTAGACAGATGTAGGCGACACGTAGGCAAATCCGCGTGTCATATACCGAGGCTGTCGATCGAGCGAGCTTGCTCGCGAAGTAACTGAACGAGGTCCCAGGAAAAGCCACTAAGCTTCAGCTTGTAATTGACCGTACCGCAAACCGACACTGGTGCGCGAGATGAGTATTCTAAGGCGCTTGAGAGAACTCAGGAGAAGGAACTCGGCAAATTGACACCGTAACTTCGGAAGAAGGTGTGCCCTAGTAATGTGATGAGAACATCTGAGCATGAATGGGTTGCAAAAAATTGGTGGCTGCGACTGTTTATTAAAAACACAGCACTCTGCAAACACGAAAGTGGACGTATAGGGTGTGACGCCTGCCCGGTGCTGGAAGATTAATTGATGGGGTGCAAGCTCTTGATCGAAGTCCCAGTAAACGGCGGCCGTAACTATAACGGTCCTAAGGTAGCGAAATTCCTTGTCGGGTAAGTTCCGACCTGCACGAATGGCGTAACGATGGCCACACTGTCTCCTCCTGAGACTCAGCGAAGTTGAAATGTTTGTGATGATGCAATCTCCCCGCGGAAAGACGGAAAGACCCCATGAACCTTTACTGTAGCTTTGTATTGGACTTTGAACAGATCTGTGTAGGATAGGTGGGAGGCTTTGAAGCAGGGTCGCTAGATCTTGTGGAGCCAACGTTGAAATACCACCCTGGTGTGTTTGAGGTTCTAACCTAGGTCCATTATCTGGATCGGGGACAGTGCATGGTAGGCAGTTTGACTGGGGCGGTCTCCTCCCAAAGTGTAACGGAGGAGTTCGAAGGTACGCTAGGTACGGTCGGACATCGTGCTAATAGTGCAATGGCATAAGCGTGCTTAACTGCGAGACTGACAAGTCGAGCAGATGCGAAAGCAGGACATAGTGATCCGGTGGTTCTGTATGGAAGGGCCATCGCTCAACGGATAAAAGGTACTCTGGGGATAACAGGCTGATACCGCCCAAGAGTTCATATCGACGGCGGTGTTTGGCACCTCGATGTCGGCTCATCTCATCCTGGGGCTGTAGCCGGTCCCAAGGGTATGGCTGTTCGCCATTTAAAGAGGTACGTGAGCTGGGTTTAAAACGTCGTGAGACAGTTTGGTCCCTATCTTCCGTGGGCGCTGCAGATTTGAGGAAGCCTGCTCCTAGTACGAGAGGACCGGAGTGGACGCACCTCTGGTGTACCGGTTGTCACGCCAGTGGCATTGCCGGGTAGCTAAGTGCGGAAGAGATAACCGCTGAAAGCATCTAAGCGGGAAACTCGTTCCAAGATGAGATCTGCCGGGGCCTTGAGCCCCCTAAAGAGTCGTTCAAGACCAGGACGTTGATAGGTCAGGTGTGGAAGCGCAGTAATGCGTTAAGCTAACTGATACTAATTGCTCGTGCGGCTTGACCCTATAACTTTGATGAAAATCATCAGAGTCAAATGTCATCCGACTGAAAAGTCATGTTATGCCCGAAGGCTCAGCAATGAGTCCATCGTTGGCTGCAATCAAAATAGCTGATTCGAAGCTCTATGAATTCGTTCAGGTTGTGCGTGTGCGCAGCCCGAACAACAAGTTATGCCTGACGACCATAGCGAGGTGGTCCCACTCCTTCCCATCCCGAACAGGACAGTGAAACGCCTTTGCGCCGATGATAGTGCGGGTTCCCGTGTGAAAGTAGGTCATCGTCAGGCTCTTACCCAGCCCCCAAACCCCCTCGTGTCTTCGA